>NZ_DGYQ01000020.1:12341-37461 GCF_002396765.1 Exiguobacterium sp. UBA5002 | reverse complement strand
GTGACAGGGATTTTTTCACGTCAAGCAGGCTTCTTTTCAGTCTGTCCAACTTCTTGGACAAAGACTGAACTAGGAAAGATTGAGTAAGCGCTTGCAGTACTCTTACAATAAGGTCATAGCAAAGCAATCATCTTATCAACTCATACACGAAATGGAGGCTAATGCAATGGCGACAGCTCAAAATGGAGCACGGGGCATCCGTGTACAAGTTCAACGGTTCGGAAGCTTTTTAAGCGGTATGGTCATGCCGAACATCGGTGCATTTATCGCCTGGGGGATCATCACGGCACTGTTCATCCCAACTGGATGGGCACCAAATAAGGAACTCGGTGAACTCGTCGGTCCGACAATCACCTATCTCTTACCGTTGCTGATCGGATACACGGGCGGGAAATTAATGCATGACGTTAGGGGAGGCGTTGTCGGGACGCTTGCGACGATGGGGGTCATCGTCGGAACAGAGATTCCGATGTTCCTCGGTGCCATGATCATGGGACCACTTGGCGGATACGTCATCAAAAAGTTCGATCATTTGATCGAAGGAAAAATCAAACCAGGTCTCGAGATGCTCGTCAATAACTTCTCGGTCGGAATCATCGGTGGGTTGTTGATGCTCGGTGGATTCAAAGTATTCGGACCACTCATGACAGGTCTTGACGACATCATGGCTGCAGCAGTTGGTGCGATCGTCAGTGCACACTTGCTACCATTAGCGAGTATGTTCATTGAACCAGCGAAAATTTTATTCTTGAACAACGCCATTAACCACGGCATCTTAAGTCCACTTGGTCTCGACCAAGTAAACGAGGCGGGTAAATCAGTTCTGTTCTTACTCGAAGCCAACCCCGGTCCGGGTCTCGGATTGTTACTCGCTTACTCGTTCTTCGGTTCTGGTGCAGCGAAGAAAACAGCACCCGGTGCAGCATTTATCCAATTCATCGGTGGAATTCACGAAATCTATTTCCCATACGTCTTGATGAAGCCAGTCTTGTTGCTTGCGATGATTGCAGGTGGCATGAGTGGTATCCTCACCTTCGTCCTGTTTGATGTCGGATTAGTCGCACCCGCTTCACCAGGTAGTATCATCGCGGTCCTCGCAATGGCATCACGCGGTTCTTACGTCGGATTGATTGCAGGTGTACTTGTTTCAGCATCTGTGACATTTGTTGTCTCGACTGTCCTGCTAAAAACTAGCAAGGCAAAAGAAACGTCGCTTGAAGAGGCGAGCGCGAATGTCAGTGCGATGAAAGGAAAACAATCAATTGCCTCATCACTCGTTTCAGCTGATGCCAAACCACTTGCGGAGGTCGAACATATCATTTTCGCTTGTGACGCTGGTATGGGATCGAGTGCGATGGGTGCATCCGTTCTCCGCAATAAAATCAATAAGGCTGGCTTACCGATCAAAGTGACGAATACGTCGATCAGCCAACTTCCGCAAAACGCTGAACTGATCATCACACACCGTGATTTGACGGAACGGGCAAAGGAACAAGTACCGACGGCAGAACACCGGTCAGTCGATAACTTCCTGAATGCCGGATATTATGATCAACTCGTCCACGAGATCGAAACAGCACGGAATAAGATTTCTTAAAGATAAAGATAGAGACACTCAAGGAGGAATAAACATGACAACGACAATGAAAATTTCACCGAAACTTGTATTACTTGATCAACAATTCGCAGACGAGACGGCAGCCATCAAGGCTGCCGGTCAACTCCTCGTCGATCACGGATATGTCGAAGCGGGGTATATCGATTCAATGCAGGAACGTCATGCCTTATCAACGGTCTACATTGGCAACCATGTCGCGATTCCACACGGAACAGAGTCGGCTAAATCACAGGTCAAGAAAACGGGACTATCGATTCTACAAGTACCGCAAGGCGTAGCTTTCGGAAGGGAACAAGCACGACTCGTTATCGGCATCGCTGGCGTCGGTGATGAACACCTCGAGTTGTTATCAAATATCGCAGTCATTTGCTCCGATGAGGAGAACGTAGAGCGCATCGTAGCAGCGACATCAAAAGAAGAAATCATCGCGTTATTGACAGCGGAGGTGTAATTATGAAAGCCATCCATTTTGGTGCCGGTAATATCGGACGAGGATTCATTGGCTTACAACTCGTCAAGACGGGTTACGAAGTCTGTTTCGTAGATGTCAATACGACAGTCGTCGATGCATTAAAAACACGACATACCTATGAGGTGGGTTATGCCTCTGAAAGAGGAGGGCGTGAACGGGTCGACGGCGTGACGGCACTTAACAGTTTATCTGAACCAGATCAGGTCATTGCAGCGATTCGCGATGCAGATGTGATTACAACAGCTGTCGGCCCGAGCTTGTTGTCGAAAGTGGCTCCTTTGATCGCGGAAGGGTTACGTCAACGTGATCAACAGACACCTGTCTACGTCATTGCGTGTGAAAACATGATTAGGGGGTCAAAACACTTACAAACAGAGGTGGCGAAACATCAACCGATAGCGGAGAATTGGTATTTCCCGAATGCAGCAGTTGATCGGATCGTTCCACTTCAGCATCACGAAGACCCGTTATACGTCGAAGTGGAAGAATTCTTCGAATGGGTGATTGAGACGACTGGACTACCGGAAGCCTATCCACGGATCAAAGGTGTTACCTATGTCGAGAACATCGAACCGTTCATCGAGCGGAAACTGTTCACCGTCAACACAGGACATGCGATTGCTTCGTACCTCGGAGCACTCTTTCATAAAGAGACGATCGCTGAAAGTCTAACGGATCCACGCATCCGTCGTGGTGTCCAGACAGCACTTTACGAAACAGGGTGGTTATTACTTGAAAAGTACGGCTTTAATCCGGTCGATCATAGTGCGTACATCCAAAAGAATATGAAACGCTTTGAAAACCCGCGAATTCATGATGAAATCATTCGTGTCGCTCGTTCACCGATTCGTAAATTGAGTCCAAGTGACCGACTTGTCAAACCAGCGAAGGAATTGATGGAGCGTGGGATCGAAGCAGATGGATTAGCACGTGGGATCGCAGCAGCCCTAACCTATTTCGATCCAAATGATTCAGAATCTTCAGAATTAAATGCGTATATTACGAAACATGGAATCGAAGATGCGCTGAACGCATATCTACAACTGTCAGCAACGGATCCACTTGGATCTCGAATCGTCGAACATTATGAAGCGATGCAACAACAAGTCAATTCGATTGCTTAAGAATGAATAACTCTGTAAGCCGAACACCTTTCATATCTGTGGAGGGTGTTTTTAGTTTGCGATTTAAATATGTCTTGGTATCAACGAAAAAAGCAGTTTCTAAAAATCTTACTATCACAATTTGATTACAATTTGTATATTAAATTCGGAATATTCGAAAACGAATATTTAGCGATTAAAATACATTGTACGCTATATGAACGGAACATCTCTATTCCGATTTTTCAGGTAAGAGAAGGTGATCATATGTTGAATTATAAAGTGAATGTATATAGATTAAACGGAACACGACCAAAAGCAACAAAAGGAACCGGACCTAAGCATTTGATTTATTCGAGTCAGTTTTCTTCACGTACACCAGTCCATTTATTGCATCAACTCATCTTGAATCGATTGTTGGTTGAGCAAGAAAAAAACCTAGATTTAACGTATACGATCGAAGTAAATGCGGTACTTGATCAATTCGTGATCGACGTCCGTGTCTTTTCAACAGATACGGTCAGTGTCCAAGTCGAGCGTGACTTGATTGAAATCATTGAACGCGAAGAAGTCCGTCATATCCCGGCTCTTGAAATCGGGAAACCGGATTTCGCGGAATTCGCCCACATCGTCTTAAAGGTGAAGGAAGGTGGACCACGCCTTTCACAAGAGGATACGCAACGAATTTTCAATGAGTCTGGTGTTCGAGGACGAATCATCCTGCACAAGGAGCGCATCGATAGTCATGAGCCCTCCCATTCGATTCAGTTGTTGATTGGTGGGGCCGAGAAGTGTTTGTATAGTCTTTCGCAATATCAGCTTGATCCACTCTTCCGTAAACATGGTTTGACGATTCAATCCTTGAATCTGTTACCGTTTGATTTATTCATGATTCGTGACAAAATCGCGATGCTGTCTTCGGCAGATGCTTCGCAACTGTGGATCGATGACATCACGACATCCAAGAACGGACGATCACATCAGATTTGTTTTAACGATGGGAATGAATGCATGACGGTCATCTGTGATCTTCATGGATCAATTCGTTCTTATAAGTGTTCGTGATGGTTTAACTCTTCTTCGAATAGGCTACATTCTTAACAGAGGTTCTAACGAAGGGGAGTCGAACAATCATGTTATCTAAACAACAGACGGAAGAATTCAAGCAACGGTTATTAAAGGAAAAAGAAAAGACGACATCAAACATCGAACAACGCGATACCGACTACGATGAAGGTGAATTGTCGAGTTACGATAATCATCCTGCCGATTCCGGCGATGAATTGTTCTTGCGGGAACGCGATCAAGCGATCACGGACATGCAAGAGGATATGCTCTCGGATGTGGACCGTGCCCTAAAAGCGATCGAGGACGGAACGTATGGCATTTGTAAGGTCTGTGGAAAAGAGATTGAGATTGAACGTCTTGATATCATTCCGGAAACGTTATTATGCATCGAGCATGCAAAAGAAGAAGCAGAACAAAACGAGAACGATCCGAATTCGCGACCAAGCGAAGAAGACGTACTGGATCCATCTGTCACAGCCCGCGGCAAAGACATCGACGGTGATACGGACGGATTCTCGAAAGTGAGTGACTTTGGTAGTTCCGATACACCGTCTGACCAAGAAGACGGAATTGACCCGACACGGTCTTGACCGGCAAAACATCTCCCGAAAATGGAGATGTTTTTTTCTCGAAAAAAAACACAAATATTTACCGAAATTTTTTGACTTTTCATATAATTTTGATACGATGGTATCGAGGGGCTGTTTTAGCCTATATTAAAATGTAAGCGCATACAAGAATCCGTCTCACTGCTTGACCATTTTAGTTGAGGGAGGAAATAACGCATGATTTATGACATTCCGAACAAGCAAGGGTCAAAGGTACAGTACAAGGAACGGTATGAAAATTACATCAATGGAAAGTGGACGGCACCTGTCGGGGGAGAATATTTTGATAATGTAACACCTGTCACGGGTAAAGTATTGTGCCAAGTCGCTCGTTCCGGTAAGGAAGACATCGAACTGGCTCTTGACGCAGCACACGCGGCAAAAGAAGCATGGGGGAAAACGTCTGTAACCGAACGCTCAAACATTTTAAATAAAATCGCCAACCGGATGGAAGAAAACCTCGAGATGCTCGCTTATGCAGAGACACTTGAGAACGGGAAAGCGGTCCGTGAGACACTCAACGCCGATCTACCGCTCGCGATCGATCACTTCCGTTATTTCGCCGGCGTCATCCGTGCCCAAGAAGGTTCGGTCGGCGAACTCGATCAAGATACGGTCGCGTATCACTTCCATGAGCCACTTGGCGTCGTTGGTCAAATCATTCCGTGGAACTTCCCACTCTTGATGGCTGTCTGGAAGCTGGCACCGGCTCTCGCGGCAGGGAACTGCGTCGTCTTAAAACCGGCAGAACAAACACCAGCGAGCATCATGGTACTCGTTGAGCTCATTGAGGATTTACTCCCACCGGGTGTGCTCAACATCGTCAACGGTTTTGGTCTTGAAGCAGGGAAACCGCTCGCGTCGAGCAAACGGATTGCCAAAATCGCCTTTACGGGTGAGACGACGACAGGACGTTTGATCATGCAGTACGCATCGCAAAACTTGATTCCGGTCACCCTCGAGCTCGGTGGGAAATCACCGAACATCTTCTTTGAGGATATCATGCAGGCAGACGATGCTTTCTTTGATAAAGCAATCGAAGGATTACTGATGTTCGCGTTGAATCAAGGAGAAGTCTGTACGTGTCCGTCGCGTGCCTTGATTCAAGAATCGATTTACGAGCCGTTCATGGAACGTGTTCTTGAGCGCGTTAAAGCCATCAAGATCGGAAATCCTCTTGATTCGGACGTCATGATGGGTGCTCAAGCTTCGAACGAACAGATGGAGAAAATTCTTTCATATCTTGAAATCGGTAAGTCGGAAGGCGCAGAATGTCTCATCGGTGGGGAGCGCAATATGCTCGAAGGGGATCTCGCAGAAGGATATTACATCCAACCAACGATCTTCAAAGGACACAATAAGATGCGAATCTTCCAAGAAGAAATTTTCGGACCGGTCCTATCGGTCACGACGTTCAAGACGGAAGAAGAAGCACTCGAAATTGCGAATGATACGTTATATGGTCTTGGTGCCGGGGTCTGGACACGTGACATGAACCGTGCTTATCGGTTTGGGCGTGCGATCGAAGCAGGACGCGTCTGGACGAACTGTTATCACCAATATCCAGCTCACGCGGCGTTTGGTGGTTACAAAATGTCAGGTATCGGACGTGAAAACCATAAGATGATGCTCAACCATTACCAACGGACGAAAAACCTACTCGTTAGCTACAACCCGAATAAACTCGGTTTCTTCTAAGTCGGAAAGGACGTGGATGCAAATGGTGGAACGTGTTCAGGCGACAGCAGCTTGTCTAGAGTTAATCGACCAGTTGGGAGAAAAACACGGTCCGTTGATGTTTCATCAATCTGGTGGTTGTTGCGATGGCAGTTCCCCGATGTGTTTTGCGCAGGGTGATCTATTCCTGGGAGATCAGGATAAAAAACTGGGAGAGATCGGTGGTTGTCCGTTTTATATTCATGAAGATCAATATGAGTACTGGAAACATACGCAACTCATCATTGATGTCGTGGATGGTCGAGGCGGAATGTTCTCTCTTGAAGGTGTCGAAGGGAAACGTTTTTTGACACGCTCCCGTGCGTTCACGCAAGAGGAAAACGCTGAACTATCAGCATCAAGCTAATAAAGGAATCAAACACGGTTTCGTCGATGCGACTTGTTCATTCAGGTCGCTTGTACGGAATCGTGTTTTTTGTTCGTATCACGACGTTCTAACAGGATAAAAGTTGGTAATGCGGCATAAGAACGGTATAATGTACTCATATTTTGACGAGAAGATAGTTCCACACTATGACATTATAGGGGGTCACCATGAAATATCCATTTTTAGGTTGGACAGGTCAAACGATCGGAGTGACGGCGCCCTCCTCCGGATTACGTGAACAGCAACAGGAATGGGTCGAACAAGCAGTTGAACAGGTACAAGCACGGCAAATGAACGTCCGTTTAGGCGAAACGATTTGGTCGCATCAACTTGCTGAGAGTGCACCGGTCAAACAACGGGCTGAGGAATTGAATCACATGATGACGGATGAGACGATTGATGCCGTCATCCCGCCATTTGGTGGGGAACGCGCCATTGATCTTTTACCCGAGTTGACGCCAGCTACTTACCAACCGAAATGGTTGCTTGGCTATTCCGATATCAGTACGTTATTGCTCAGTCTGACGCTTCAGACAGGAATTGCGACAGCGCATGGTCCGGATTTCGTTGAGCTTCGGAGTGAAGAGTGGGATGAGACGACAAGTGCCTGGCGACGGGTGCTCGCGACGCCAACTGGAGGAACCGTCACACAGTGGGCTTCCGATCGTTATCAATCCGAGTGGACTGATGAAGAACGTCCAGCAGGTTCATTATTTCAGTTAACGGAAGCGACGGAATGGAAAGCACTTGATGAGCGAACAGAAGTGACCGGACGGTTACTTGGTGGGTGTCTGGAGACGATTCGCCATCTGATAGGGACACCGTACGGAGATGTGCGTCGTTTTCAGCGTGAAGAGATCAACGGAGAACCGATTCTCTGGTACTTTGAGGTATCTGAAGCGAATTCTGCAGAGGTGCATCGGACGCTTCGACAAATGGCGTATGCTGGATGGTTCGACCATGCGGCTGGCTTTTTATTCGGGCGTACATCTGCAAGGATTACTGAAGATCTGACATGGCTAGACGTGTATCACTATCTAGCGGATGAAACAGGCTTACCAGTCTTATATGATCTTGACATCGGTCATCAGCCACCGCAGTTGACGTTAATCAATGGAGCGACAGGTGTGGTTCGTATTCAAGGAAAAGATTCACGAATCGATATTACGTTCAACTAAAAAGGAGAGCACGCAATGGCACGTCGTAAGTTTCAAGCATTAGGCGTTTATAAACGCGTCCATATTAACCCGGAGACACGTCGAATGACGTTACCTGAACCATTTTACGATGCACTTCGTCTAGAAGATGAATTGCTGATTGCACAAGTCGGAGATGTTCTCGTCATGCGTCGTCCGGGGGAAGTCGTCGAGACAGAAACGGATTTATTGAGCGAACTCGTAGAAGATGGATTCACGGGTACAGAGCTTGTCCAAGAGTTTGCCTACCGGCGTCAGCAACAAGAACAACGATTACGTCAACAAGTCTTGCAGGATGAAGAGGATGACCATGCTGCTCAACTGAAGATCGAGCTATAACGGAAAGAAGGAGTGGGGCAGATGCGTCGCAGAACAAAAATTGGAATCGGAGTCATCGGATCCGGATTAGTAGCAGCGAGTTATTATTTTTATGAGATGGCAATCGCCACGAATCCAAAGCCATTCTTATCGAATAATCGAGATTTAAGTGACGAGATGGTCCGATTGATGCAACCTGGTCAGACGTGGATCAAGGAGCAACCGCTTGAGCGGATCGAGATTGAAGCGAAAGACGGTTTAACGTTACGCGGGCATTTTCTTCCGTCACCTGTTCCGTCAGATCGGATCGTCATTCTCGTGCACGGGTACGGAGGCGTCGGAACGGATTTAGCCGGATTCGCCTATCTGTACCATCAGGCCGGTTTCCATGTCATGATGCCCGATAATCGTGGACACGGAATGAGTGACGGTCACTATATCGGATTCGGATGGCATGATCGGGAAGATTGTCTCAGTTGGTCGAACTATCTGATTGATCGGATCGGACAGGATGCGAAACTGTTCTTGCATGGGGTGTCGATGGGAGGGGCGACCGTATTGATGACGAGTGGCGAACAACTCCCACCACAAATCAAAGGAATCATTTCTGATTGTGCCTATACGTCCGTCAATGCTGTCCTTGCGTATCAGATGAAGCGGATGTATCGACTACCACACTTTCCGTTCTTAGGCATGACGAGCGTATTGACGAAGCTAAAGGCAGGTTATACGTTCCGTGAAGCATCAGCGTTGAAACAAGTCAAAAAAGCACAGGTACCGATTTTGTTCATCCATGGTGGGGCGGATACGTTTGTACCGACAGATATGGTATATGAGCTGTATGAAGCTTGTCCAACGGAAAAAGAGCTCGTCGTCATTCCAAATGCCGCTCATGCGATGGCCTATTTTGAGGATCCGGCATTGTATGATAATGTCGTCGAGAAGTTCGTTCGCAACATCTTGCGAAATGATTGACAACTCAGTTCGTTACCCGCTATATTAATATCATAAATCAACGTCGTCGTGGCGGAACTGGTAGACGCGCTAGACTCAGAATCTAGTGGTGGCAACACCGTGGAGGTTCAAGTCCTCTCGGCGGCATAAATGATTGAAGGAGGCAATCCCAACAAGGGGTTGCCTTCTTTTTTGTTGCTGAATAGAAAACGATTACAACGAATAAAAATTCAGAAATATTTATCTTTTTAGAATTTTTCTGGTGAAATACGTTTTAAAGAGGGTACTCTTCAGGGAAAGTACTAAGTGAAGTAGACAATCTTTAACACATAGGAGAGGGGAAACAAACATGAAAAAAGGGAGTATCTTGCTAGCGCTCTTGATGAGCTGTGTTCTCGTACTTGGTGCATGTAGCATCGGTTCGAAAGAAGAAGAGTCGTCTGAAGGAAAGACGTATAAGGTCGGCATTGACGTCACGTATCCACCATTCGAATATAAAGACGGGGATACGTACAAAGGAATCGACATCGATCTCATGAAAGCAATCGCGAAGGATCAGAACTTCAAGATTCAATTTGAAGCGATGGACTTTAGCGGCATTATTCCGGCACTTCAAGCAAATCAATTGGACGTTGCCATTGCTGGTATGAGTATTACGCCAGAACGGAAGAAAGTCGTCACATTCTCGGATCCATACTTCAAAGCTGGTCTTATTCTAGTCGTCAAAGAAGAGGAGAATGGTATTAAATCCGTCAACGATTTAAAAGGGAAAAAAGTAGCCGTCAAAAAGGGAACGACGGGTGCGAAATATGCAACGGATAACGCAGACAAACTGGGCTTCACGGTCACACAGTTCAATGACAGCCCAGCGATGTTCCAAGAAGTGAAGAACGGTAACGCTGCTGCTTTGATTGAAGATTATCCTGTCATCTCATATGCAAACAAACAACAAAACCTTGGATTAAAACTTGTCGGAGACCGTCTCAACGGGGACAACTACGGGATCGCTGTCTTAAAAGGTGAGAACGAGGATCTGATGAAGAAAATCAACAAAGGGCTTGCGAATCTGAAAGAAAACGGTGAATACGATAAAATCGTTGACACGTATCTGAAATAAGTCGCAAGGCGATAAGGGAGTGGGATAGCCAATGGAAGTGGTCAAAACCGCATTTCCATTTTTCTTGGAAGGGCTTCAAGTCACATTGTATATTTTCATCATCGCGGTCATCGTCGGCTTTCTGATTGGCTTAGTCGTCGCATTGATGCGGTTATCACCATCAAAAATCTTAAACGGGATCGCAATTGTCTATATTGATGTCATTCGCGGAACGCCGTTCATCGTTCAGTTATTCTTCATCTATTTTGGACTCAATTCGCTCGAATGGTTATCGATGGACCGGATGTATGCAGGGATACTGACGGTCGCGATCAATGCCGGTGCTTATTTTGCGGAGATCATTCGCGCTGGTATCCAGTCGATTGATAAAGGACAAACAGAAGCTGCACGTTCACTCGGGATGACAGGGCGTCAAACGATGGTACAGATCATCTTACCGCAAGCATTCCGGCGGATGTTACCAACGATTACGAACCAATCGATCATCAGCTTAAAAGATACATCGTTGTTGTCGATTATCGGAATCGCTGACTTGACACAACAAGGTCAAGTGCAGCAGTCAACGACGTTTGAACCATTCATCGTCTGGTCCGTCGTCGGATTGATGTACTTCGTCATCATTTATCTCTTGTCCTTAGTGGCGAAGTTCTTGGAACGGAGGTTTACATTACGATGAGTATCATAGAAGTAAAGAATCTAAAGAAATCATTCGGTTCGAATGAAGTCTTAAAAGACATCAACGTCTCGATTGCCGAAAAAGAAGTCGTTTGTGTCATCGGTCCGTCGGGATCTGGGAAAAGTACGTTTTTACGCTGTTTGAATCGATTGGAAGAGATTACAGGTGGCACGGTCATCGTCGATGATTTCGATATTACGAGTCCAAAGGTCGATATCAACAAGGTCCGGGAAGAAGTCGGGATGGTCTTTCAACATTTTAATCTCTTCCCGCATAAGACCGTGCTAGAAAACGTCACGCTTGCACCGATCAAAGTGCGTAAATCGGATAAAGAACAGGCGAAACAGCGGGCACTTGAACTACTCGATAAAGTCGGATTACGTGAAAAAGCGGATAATTATCCAGGTGAATTATCTGGGGGGCAAAAACAGCGGGTCGCGATTGCCCGCGCGCTTGCAATGAATCCGAAAATCATGTTATTTGATGAGCCAACGTCAGCGCTTGACCCGGAAATGGTCGGTGACGTGCTTGCCGTCATGAAACAACTTGCCCTTGAAGGCATGACGATGGTCGTCGTGACCCATGAGATGGGATTCGCTCGAGAGGTCGGAGATCGCGTCTTATTCATGGATGGTGGCTATATCGTCGAAGAGAACGTGCCACAAGCATTGTTTGATTCTCCACAACACGAACGGACGCAATCGTTCCTTAGTAAGGTCTTATGATAGAACCGGCGTATCTAAATGCGGATACGCCGGTTTTTTGACGAATCATAAATAACTGTCTAAGCGCTCATAAGAAAAACTTATACATTTAAGCGTGAGAATTTGGGAATTCGAAATGCACACACAGGAAAAGAGTAGTAATATAGTAACGAAGGCACTTTCATGGAAGAATGACACGATCATTCCTTCTCATGACGTTCAGCGTTTTATTCATGCAATTCCTTTTGAAAGCGCTAACAGTTAGAGGGCTGGAGACACATCGAGTATCCACTGGATGTGTGGGGAGAAATATAGAAACGGGGGGAACCGTACATGGCAGGCCACGAGCAAGATCAACAAGCATTCTATGGACCAAACCTTGGCTACATCATTGAATTGTACGAGCGTTTTTTAGAAGACAAGACATCCGTTGATGAGGAGACACGTGCTTATTTCGAAGAGCATGGTGCACCCGTGACGGAACCAGTCGTACCGATGCAAGTCGAGACAGGAGATTTCGAAAAATATCTTGCGGCGAATCGTTTAGCGGAACAAATTCGTGCAAAAGGACATCTTGCGGCGGATATCTATCCGCTGAAGGACCATCCGCGAGAAACAGGATTATTCGAATTGAGTCAGTACGGATTGACAGAGGCAGATCTTCGGAAAATGCCGGTTTCACTCGTCTGTCCTGAGCCGCCAGCGGGTGTTCAAGATGCATTTGAAGGCATCGAGCACTTGAAAGCGCAATACACGGGAGCAGCGGCTGTTGAGTTCCAGCATGTTGATGACTTAGAGGAAAAGAAATGGCTCCGACAGAAAATCGAGCAAGGTGCTTTGACGGCGACGCTAGACGCTGAACAAAAGAAACAGTTGTTCAAACGCTTAGCTGAAACGGACCTTTTCGAAAAATACTTGCACAAAACATATGTCGGTCAAAAACGTTTCTCGATTGAAGGACTTGACGCGATGGTGCCATTGCTCGACACGATCGTCGGACACCTCATCTCGAATGGGTCGGAGACGATCAATATCGGAATGGCACACCGTGGACGGTTGAACGTTTTGGCGCACGTACTTGGGAAGCCATATGAAATGATCTTTGCTGAGTTCCAGCATGCACCGAACCACGACCTCGTACCATCTGAAGGATCGATCGGGATCACGTACGGTTGGACGGGCGACGTGAAGTATCACCTCGGTTTAAACCGAAAACTCGAGCAAGAGACACGTAACGTGCGGATGACGCTTGCGAACAATCCGTCGCACCTTGAGTTCGTCGACCCAGTCGTCGAAGGCTTCACACGTGCTGCACAAGATGATCGCTCACAAAAAGGGGCACCACGTCAAGAGCAAGCAGCAGCAGCTGCGATCCTCATTCATGGGGATGCAGCGTTCCCAGGTCAAGGAATTGTGGCTGAAACTTTGAATTTAGCGAATCTCAAAGGATATAACACCGGCGGAACAATTCATATCATCGCGAACAACACGATCGGCTTCACGACGGAGCCGACGGACTCCCGTTCGACGCGTTACTCGAGTGATCTTGCCAAAGGATACGAGATCCCAGTCTTCCACGTCAACGCGGATGAGCCGGAAAGCTGTCTCGCAGTCGCTTTGCTCGCGAGCGAGTACCGGGCAACGTTTAAGAAGGATGTCATGATTGATTTAATCGGATATCGTCGTTTTGGTCATAACGAAATGGATGAACCGATGAATACGAACCCGGTCTTATACGATTTGATTCATAAACATGATCCAATTCGTGTCTTGTACGGGAAAACGCTTGTCGCGAACGGGGATGCGACAGCTGACGAAATTCAATCGATTGAAACGTCGATCAATGATCAAATGAAAGCGGCTCGTGAAAAAGTACCGAACGCGGAGAAAGAGTATGGTGGAGTCATGCCGGACGTCGTCTTTAAAGGCGTTCCGACGATTGAGACAGGGGTCTCGATTGAAACATTGACGGCGTACAACGAAGAATTGTTACAGTGGCCGGATGGCTTCCAAGTGTTCCATAAACTTGAGAAGGTCCTGAAGCGCCGGACGGATGCGTTCTCGACAAAGAACGGTATTGACTGGGGACATGCCGAAACATTGGCGTTTGCTTCGATTCTCTCAGATGGAACACCAATCCGCTTGAGCGGTCAAGATTCTGAACGAGGAACGTTCGCACAACGGAACATTAATCTTCATGATGTGAAAACAGGAGAAGGCTTCTCGCCACTCCATGCCTTATCAACGGCAACTGCATCATTCTCGGTCTACAACAGTCCGTTGTCTGAAGCAGGTGTACTTGGTTTTGAATACGGTTATAACGTCTTCGCTCCGGAAACGCTCGTATTATGGGAAGCGCAATATGGGGACTTTGCGAACTCAGGTCAAGTCATCTTCGACCAGTTCATCTCAGCTAGCCGAGCGAAATGGGGACAAACATCAGGTCTCGTCATGTTGCTTCCGCATGGTTATGAAGGGCAAGGACCAGAACACTCGAGTGGTCGTTTAGAACGCTTCTTGACGTTATCGGGTGAGAAAAACTGGACAGTTGCGAACGTATCGAGTGCTGCGCAGTACTTCCATTTGTTGCGCCGGCAAGCAGCGATTCTCGGAAAAGAGGAAGTCCGACCGCTCGTCGTCATGACGCCGAAGAGTCTCTTGCGTCATCCGCTTGCAACATCGGATGTTTCTGAGTTGACGGAAGGTAGTTTCCAACGTGTCATCGAACAATCAGGGCTCGGAGAAGCACCAGATCGTGTCAAACGTCTTGTGTTCTGTTCTGGTAAGATGGCAATCGACCTAGCTGAAGCCGTTTCGAAATCAGATGAGAATCTCGATTGGCTACAAATCGTCCGGGTCGAGGAGTTGTATCCATTCCCGGCAAAAGCCTTAAAAGAAGTCATCGCGCGCTATGAATCCGTCGAAGAAATGGTCTGGGTGCAAGAAGAACCGAAAAACATGGGGGCGTGGTCCTTCATGGAACCTCGACTTGAGACAGTCGCACCGAATGGTATCCAAACGGTCCGTTACATCGGTCGTCGTCGTCGTTCCAGTACAGCAGAAGGTGACCCGTCAGGTCATAAAGTAGAGCAGGCACGTATCATCAATGATGCACTCACAGCGACTGCTTCTATTCCAACAGCACCATCACACGTATCAAATCACACATCATAACTTAAGATAGAATCGAGTCATAGGGGGAGAATACGATGGAAATCAAAGTACCAGAACTTGCCGAATCAATTACAGAAGGAACGGTGGCGTCTTGGTTAAAACAACCAGGTGATCACGTGGAAAAAGGGGAAGCCATCGTTGAGCTCGAGACAGATAAGGTCAACATCGAAGTGCCGTCAGATGAAGCTGGTACGTTGACGGAGGTGATGGCTGCTGAAGGAGATACAGTCCGCGTCGGGGAAACGATTGCTGTCATCTCTGCTGGTGGCGAGGCTCCAAAACCGGCTGCGGCAGAAACAGTACAAGAAACTCCAAAAGAGACACCAAAAGCAGAAGAAAAAGCGGAACAACCGGTGGCTGCAGCAGCGACTGAAAGTACATCTGTTGCGGATCGTCCGATTGCTTCACCTGCTGCCCGTAAACTGGCTCGTGAAAAAGGAATTGATTTAGCACAAGTGGCAACGCAAGATCCGCTCGGTCGGATTCGCGTGCAAGACGTCGCGACGTTTGAAGTAGCACCACGTGAGCAAGCAAAACCGGCTCCTACGAAACCTGCTACACCGGCACCAGCACCAGCACCAGCAGCCGCTCCTGGGAAACCGGAAGAGCGAATCAAGATGTCACGCCGTCGTAAGACAATCGCTAACCGACTCGTTGAAGTTCAACAAACGGCAGCGATGTTGACGACATTCAATGAGATCGATATGTCAGCGGTCATGGCACTGCGTAAACGTCGCCAAGAGAAATTCGTGAAGGAAAACGAAGTCAAGCTCGGCTTCATGTCATTCTTTACGAAAGCAGCAGTCGCAGCACTTAAAAAGATGCCATACTTGAATGCTGAGATTCAAGGCGATGAAATCGTCCTCAAAAAATTCTATGATATCGGTATTGCCGTTTCAGCACCAGACGGTCTCGTCGTTCCGGTCGTTCGTGATGCGGATAAGAAGAACTTCGCTGAGATTGAAAAAGACATCATTCAACTAGCGGTCAAGGCGCGTGATAATAAACTCGGTCTATCTGATTTGACGGGTGGTACGTTCACGATCACGAATGGTGGTACGTTCGGTTCACTCATGTCGACACCGATCTTAAACGGTCCACAAGTCGCGATTCTCGGAATGCACGCAATCAACTTGCGTCCTGTAGCGATTGATGCTGAACGCATGGAAAACCGTCCGATGATGTATGTCGCACTCTCTTATGATCACCGAATCGTTGATGGAAAAGAAGCCGTTACGTTCTTGAAGCACATTAAAGATCTCCTTGAAGATCCAGAGTCATTGATTTTCGAAGCGTAATCATAAAAAGACCCGTTTTAGATGCGGGTCTTTTTTTTGTTGATATCATTTTGTCATCAAATCACGAAACGACATTTACGTCTTCTCTATATCAGCTTCATACAAACGATATAGGATAAGTGTTGTAAGAATATTTCAAGGGGGAATTAATTATGTTGAAACAATTTGGATTGACGATGGTAGCAGGAGCCGTATTAAGCACAGGGCTTCCGACAGAAGATGTCAGCGCACAATCAAAAGGCAAATCGTTACTTGATCCAAATCGAATCATCAATGTTGCTCACCGTGGAGCTTCAGGGTACGCGCCAGAGCATACGATGCCAGCTTATGAAATGGGACATAAGACATTCAAAGCAGATTACATCGAAATTGATTTACAGATGACGAAAGACGGTCAATTGATTGCGATGCACGATGAAACGGTTGATCGGACGACGAACGGAACAGGTGCCGTCAAAGATAAAACGCTTGCTGAAATCAAGAAACTTGATGCTGGTAGCTGGTTTAATGAAGCGAACCCGACGCTTGCGAAAAAGTCATATGTCGGTTTGAAAGTACCGACGCTTCAAGAAGTCTTGAGTAAGTATGGGAAGCATGCGAATTACTATATCGAGACGAAATCACCGGAAGTGTATCCCGGAATGGAACAGAAATTGCTCGACGTACTAAAGCAGAACGGATTGTCGAGTAACAAGGTCAAACCAGGACAAGTCTTGATTCAGTCGTTTAGTGAAGCGAGTCTTCAAAAAGTCAGAGCCATCGACCCGAACGTTCCACTGGTTCAGTTGATGGAAGCAAATGAAGTCAAGGCTTTGACGGATGATCGATTAACCGCAATCCGTCAGTATGCAGTCGGTGTTGGTCCTTCCTACAAAGCATTGACACGTGAAAACATCTCAGCGATTCGGACTCATGATTTGTTACTTCACCCGTATACTGTGAATGAAAAAGCGGATATGGTTCGTATGCTCGACTATGGTGTCACAGGAGTCTTCACGAACTATGCCGACCGTTTTAATGATGTCGTGAAAGGACTATACAAAAAATAAAGTAAGGACGATACAGGACTATTTCTTCTTTCGAACAGGAAAGAAGAAATAGTTTTTTTGTTTTTAAAACTCGTATTTTAAATCCAATATTTCATTCCATACGTAAACCTAATAGAGGTTTATCAGAATTTCGAATCATGAGACAAAACAATGTAGTCAGTTTCGTATTTCATGGTACGATAACAGTGCAGTTTTGGGAAGGAATGGAGTGAGGATCGTGAGAATTACACAGTATACGGATTATGGACTACGTGTGTTGATGTATCTCGGGGTGCACCGGGATGTCATCACACCAATGCCGCAGATTGCAAATCATTATGGCATCTCATCAAACCATTTAATGAAGGTGACACAACAATTAGCGAAACTTGGCTATGTCGAATCAACAAGAGGTCGGTCAGGCGGACTCCGTTTGATTCGTGATCCAAAAGACATCAACATCGGGAAAGTCGTTCGGGAAATGGAACCGATGGATATCGTCGAGTGTTTTGGAAGCAACGGTCATTGTGTCATCGAACCAGGATGCCGTCTAAAAGGTGTGCTCGGACGAGCGCTTCGAGCTTTTATCCGGGAACTGGAACAGCATACATTAGAAGAATTGTTAGATAATCGTGATGAGTTGGCGCTCTTGTTTGCTGCCTCATCTTTACAGCGTTCCTAATCAAAAAACCCTCGTTTCCGTGAATGGAAGCGAGGGTTTTGTCATATCGATACTTATACGTCATCTTGGCGTTTCTTTGGTTCCACATGTTCTTTATTCTGGGACAAGTCGTCACGAACAGACGATTTCCACAACGGAACATTGCTGTAATATGCAGCACGAGCGATCAGATGTCCTCCAATCGGTGCTGTGATGAGCACGAACAGGATGCCGAGAACGACACGAGAGGAGAAGAATCCATCTTCAGTGACGAAATAGATGATGACGCCGATTAAAATCGACATGACACCTAATGTCGCGCTTTTAGATGCAGCGTGAGCACGCGTATAGACATCCGGTAAGCGGATCAGACCAAGCGCGGTGACGAGACTAAATCCCATACCGAGCAAGGCGAAGACCGCGACGATCCATTCATTGGTTGCGATCACGTTCGATGATCTCTCCTTTCTCGATATATTTTGAAAAGGCAACTGTACCGATGAAGGCGAGTATACCAATCAACAGGATGACTTCGAGGTAGTCGCTCGTCCGTAAGATGATCGAGACAAGTCCAACGATTGAAATCAAGCTGATACCAATTGAATCAAGCGCGATGACACGATCCGCAACACTTGGTCCTTTGATGACCCGGTAAAACAGACCAAGCATCGAGAGAAAGACACCCCCGAGTGCGATATAGATTAAAATATCGAACATCACCGACTCACCTCCAGAATGGCTTTCTCAAAACTATCACGAATCGAAGCGACTGCTTCATCGACCTCTGGCATGTGGAGTGCATGAATGTAGAGTGTCTTATTATCATCCGAGATATCAACGACAAGCGTTCCCGGTGTCAGCGTGATCAGCATTGACAGCAACGTGATTTGCCACGGTTGATCGAGTTCGGTCTCATAGGCGAAAATACCAGGTTGAATATCTAACTTCGGCTTTAAAATGATTTTCAAGACATCGATGTTCGCGACGACAAGCTCGTAGAGAAAGCGGAAAAACAATAGGACGAGTGCGACGACAGGTCCGAGATAAAAGCGACCTTTGAAGCCGCGACGGAAAGCGAACATCGCAATCAGCCCTAGCGCGTAACCGATGACGAAACCGGAGGCCGAGAAATTGTTTGAGAGAAACATCCACAAGAATGCAAGAAATAAGTTGAGCAAGACTTGAAATGCCATGAATTAACGACCTCCTTTTAGTACGGCATCGATATAGAGCGTTGGATTCGTCAACGGTTCGACGGCTTGTTGAATCAGTGGACGCATCGCCTCAGCACCTACTCCATAGAGAACGCTGAGCGCAACTAAGACAATCGTAGGAACTAGCAGCTTGGGAACAAGCGCTTGTTTATCACCCGAGTAGGTCTTCGGTGTTCCCCAAAAAGCACGCATGAACAATTGAACGACGGAATACAAGACGAGCAGACTTGATAGTAAGACGATGATCGGTCCAATCAACTCACCAGCTTCAATACCACCACGAACAATCAGGAATTTCCCAATGAACCCGCTGAGCGGTGGAATCCCGGCAAGTGATAACGCCGCGATGAAGAACGTCCAACCTAGTACAGGATAGGTTTTGATCATCCCTCCCATATCTTTCAGTTTACTCGAGCCGGCAATTCCGACCATGATCCCTACGAGAAGGAATAAAGCGGCTTTGATCAACATATCATGAAGAAGGTAGAAAATCGCACCTTCTAGTGCTTGCGGTGTCATGAGGGAAACCCCGTACAAGATGACCCCGACTGCGACGATGATGTTGTAGATGATGATTTGCTTCGCATCCCGTGTCGCAAGCGCACCGATCACCCCGATGACGATCGTACTGAGAGCAAGGATACTTAAGATTTGATGAATCGTTCCAATCTCATTTGAGAAGAACAAACTATACGTCCGTAAAATCCCGTAGACCCCGACCTTCGTCAGCAAGGCACCGAACAGAGCAAGAACAGGCGTCGGCGGTACTTGATAAGAACCAGGTAACCAGAAGTAGAGCGGGAAGATCGCACCTTTTAATCCGAAGACAATCAGGAATAACAATGCGATGACGTTTAGGATTGCCGGCTGTCCGACCTCTGAAATCTTTTGACTGATATCCGCCATGCTGAGCGATCCAATGATCCCGTACAAGAAGGCAACCGTCATGACGAATAATGCGGACGAGATGACGTTGATCAAGAGATACTTCAGCGATTCTCGTAATTGTGCCGGTTTCCCGCCAAGAACGATCAAGACATAAGACGAAATCAGGAAGACTTCGAAGAAGACGAACATGTTAAAGATATCACCTGTCGTAAAGGCACCATTGACACCAACGAGCAAGAATTGGACGGCAATGAAATAGTAGTATCGTTGATAGGAAACGCTCAAGTAGACAATGGCATACCAGATGATACAAAGAACAAGAATGCTTGTCGTCGTGACGAGTAAAGCGGATAGCATGTCAGAGACAAGCGTGATACCAAAAGGTGCTGGCCAGCTACCGAGTGTGACTGTTAAGATGCCGTTCGACCGGACAGTCAGCACGAGATAGATGGAGGCACAGACAGTCAAAATCGTCGAAAAGAGGGAAACGATTCGTTGTCCTTTGAGGTGTCGCGGGAAAAACATCAAGAGGACACCCGTCAACAAAGGGATGATGATTGGTAGTAGCGGTAAGTTAATCATTCGAATCGGTTCCTTTCATCTCTTCGATATTATCGGTTCCGAGTTCTTGATAGGCACGATAAGCAAGTACCAAGAAAAAGGCAGTGACACCAAAGCTGATGACGATGGCGGTCAAGACGAGTGCTTGCGGTAGTGGATCCGTATAGGAAGTCACGCCGTCCTTTAAGACCGGAGCCGCGCCTCGTTTTAATCCCCCCATCGTCATGACGAGCAGATGGGCAGCGTGGCTGAGCAACCCTGTTCCGATGATAATACGAAGAATACTTTTCGAAAGAATGAGATAAATGGCACACATCGTCAGGATGCCTGCGGCGATCGCCATGATGATTTCCATATTAATCACTCTCCCCAATCGTTTGAATAATCGTCATCGTCACACCGACGACGACAAGATAAACACCAAGATCAAACAACATCGCTGTATGAAGTGATGTCTTACCGAATAACGGTAGGTTGAAATAGTCATGTGCATGTGTGAAGAACGGGACGTTAAAGACAAGCGCTCCTGAAGCCGTCAGTACGGCAATCAACATGCCAAGAGCCGTGATCCATTTGTAGTCGAATGGCAAAATCCGGCGTAACGTCTTGATGTCGTAAGCAAGTAAGATCAAGACAAGAGCAGACGCCGTCACAAGACCACCAATGAAACCGCCACCTGGCGTATAGTGTCCAGCAAAGAACAAGTAGACAGCAAACAGGAAGATGATGAACGTGATAAAGGAAGTCGCGGACTCTAAGATGACGTCATTCGTATGCTTTTTTGTCTGCTTTTTCATTTATCCATCCCTCCTGTTCGTCTGAATTTAATCATCGTGTAAATTCCGATTCCGGCAAGTGCGAGAACGGCAATCTCAAACAACGTATCGAAGCCACGGAAGTCGACGAGAATGACGTTGACCATATTACCGCCAGCGGCAAGATCAGCGACATTATCGATGTAATATTTGGCGATTGAAGTAAACGACCGTTGGCTGAGAGAAGCAAGTGCGACGAGTGTCACCGTCAGTCCGACGAGTGCCGAAATCAAGGCATTGCCGAGCTTGAACGGAATGCGCTCTTCTTTCCGGCTGATTTCCGGTAAACGATAGAAAACGAGCAGGAACAGAGCGACCGATACTGTCTCGATGACGAGTTGCGTCAAGGCAAGGTCTGGCGCTCGGAACAAGACGAAGAACAGAGCGACCGTATAACCTGTCACACCGAGCAAGATGATCGATGTCAGTCGTGAACGCGCAAAGGTGATCGAGAGGGCACTCGAAACGAGAACGAGTGCAAGGATGATCTCATACGCGTCAATCGAGCTGATTGGATCAACCGCGAAGCGGAAGGCATCAAACCCGTATAATGCCGTCAAGATCAAGATGACGATGAATCCGAAGATGTAGACGAGATACGACCGCATGTATCCGGTCATGACCGTATCATGGATCTTTGTCGATGTCTGTTCACCACGACGTAACAAGGCGTCATATTGATGATTCAAGGAGACGGCACGTGGCATCCGGTTGTAAAGCGATTGCCAACGTGGGAGTGTTTTATACAAGATGATGCCAGCACTGATGATCACGAGTGTCAGGAATAATTCAGTATTGAATCCATGCCACATTGAAATATGCACATTAATCTTGCCACCCGCATCAACGACTTGCGGTAAGATCGCTTCGACTGCCGGTCGAATCAACGTATCCGATAATATATTCGGGAAGAGTCCGATGATGACGACGAGCGAGACGAGGACGAGAGGTGGAATCAACATGCCAATCGGTGCCTCGTGTGGTGTTTTCGGTAACTTGTCGTCTTGACGCTTACCGAAGAACGTTCTGCGGACGATCAAGATGCTATAGACGAATGTAAAGATACTTCCGACGACGGCGAGTACAGGAATAATCCAACCGTAAGACGGTAAGTGGAACAAGTCAGATCCTGAAACTTGAAGTACACCTGTCAAGAACATCTCTTTACTTAAGAAACCATTGAATGGTGGAATCCCCGCCATCGAAAGGGTCCCGATCATCGCAATCGTCATCGAAATCGGCATGAGTTGCGCAAGACCACCGAGATTCCGAATGTCGCGAGTACCAGTCTCGTGATCGACGATTCCCGCCATCATGAAGAGACTGCCTTTAAACGTCGCGTGGTTGATCAGGTGGAAGATCGCAGCGACTGTCGCAATCGTATATAATCCGTCATCTAACGCGTCGACGTGCAAGGCGGCTGCTCCGAGTCCGAGCAAGGACATGATCAATCCAAGCTGAGAAATCGTCGAGTAAGCAAGGATTCCTTTCAAATCATGTTGTTTCACCGCATTGAGTGAACCCCAGAATAAGGTGAATATTCCGACAGATGAGACGAGATAGAACCAGAGCGACTCATCCGCAAAAATCGGACTGAAACGAGCGACAAGATACAACCCTGCCTTGACCATCGTTGCCGAGTGCAAGTAGGCGCTGACAGGGGTCGGTGCTTCCATCGCATCCGGTAACCAGATGTGGAACGGAAATTGAGCCGATTTCGTGAAGGCAGCTAGCAAGAATAAAACGAGGGCGACCGAAAAGAAGGGTTCACCTTGAATCGATTCAAGCGACGCATAGGTCTCACGAATACTTAACGATCCACTGAGTGTTGAGAGAATCGCGATTCCACCAAGCATCGCTAGTCCACCGAAGACGGTGATCAGCATCGATTTTTGAGCGCCGTAACGAGAACGTTCCCGCTCGTACCAATAGGCGATCAATAAGAACGACGAAATCGACGTTAATTCCCAGAACAGATAGAGGACGATCATGTTATCTGACAGCACGACGCCAAGCATGGCGGTCATGAACATCAACAGATAAACATAAAATGTTCCGAGTGATTCTTTTTTCGCATCTAAATAAAAAATCGAATAAAGAACGACGAGTGAGCCGATTCCTGTGATCAATAGTGCGAACAATAAGCCGAGTCCGTCGAGATACGTGACGAAATCGATACCGAGCGATGGTATCCACGGCATGCGTGCCGTAAAGGTCTCACCTGACATCGTACCAGCGAGAAAGCGGCTGAAATACGAAACGAGCAGTACAGGTACGACAAGTACAAACCAACCGGTATGAATGTTCGGAAGGCGTTTCGCTAGAAGCGGAATGAAAAGACTGATCAATATGGGCAGTAAAATAGCCCCGTGCATCACGGACACGAAATTCCCTCCTTTGTGACATCGACGACCAAAAATGAAAAAGGGACGCGAACGCAAGCTGTTGAAGCTCGGAACTGTCCAGTAGAAGACACGATTCATTTTGTTCGTCGAAGATGTTTCTGAATCAAGTATAGCGTACTTTTTTCCTTCTTGCATGACGTGAAGCGTTGAAGCATAAGGGATAGAGCCATTTTCTCTCTTGATTATTAAATATGTAGGAACACGGCAGAAATAGGCTGAAATTTTTTTTGATTTTTTTCAAATAACACGTTGATCCATGAGAAGAATGATTCAAATTCAAGTAACTCGGGTACATCTACCTAGAGCACAACTAATGACCATAGAGGGGGAACTTTCATGCGAGCAACATTCAAGACAGGTGTCATTTTAGGTGGTCTAGCGGCGATTGCGACAATCGCCTATCAACAATACCAACAACGAAAAACAACTTCAGACGATATTGATCATCGTCCAAGTGTCGACGCGAAACGCGATCCGGCTGAAGTCGGGCTGACACAACTTGATTCCATTCATCGGGCAGATTGGCAAGCGAATGGATTCCCACAAACGCACGCAGAACTCGAACGCCTCGAGCGAGAAGAAAATTAAAAAAGCACGTCTCTCGAATGAGAGGCGTGTTTTATGGTCATTAAGCACTTGTTGTGACTAGGGCACGTGTCCGTTCACTATGTGCAGTATAAGAAGAGAGATGTTCGAATTGATAAAGCGTTAAGGTCGCTGTGCGACGTTGACCAGTACTCGATTCAAGCATTAAATAAGCTTCATTGAAGTCCGTACCACCACCATCATAGCGGATGTGTGCCGTAATCGTTCGTCCATCTGTCGTCTGCATATAAATATCGTAACCCCCGAAATCAACGCGCTTAAAGCTAGTTGCCTCGCTTACGATGTGTTTGAATGTTTCAATCAAAGAATATGTCATCGTTCGTTCCTCCCTTTATTTCTTCCAAAACAAGATAAGTTATAATCAACTCCGAATATTACTTTTCCCATTAAATTGAAGAAATAAACATCAAAAATGAATCTTTTTTAATCTTGTTATGAAACGCGTTTCATACTTTATGATGATGACAGACGGTGCGTAACCGATTGCGGGCGTTAGCCGATACAGAAACTGTATAATCAAAAAGACAAGAGG
>NZ_DGYQ01000020.1:0-12222 GCF_002396765.1 Exiguobacterium sp. UBA5002 | reverse complement strand
CCTCTTGTCTTTTTGATTATAACTCTACGTTATGGTAGACCTGTTGCACATCCTCAAGATCTTCCAGTGCATCGATCATTTTCTCGAATTGTGCGACGTCGTCTTCAGACAACGCGACTTCGTTTTGGGCGAGCATGACCAGTTCGGCAAGTGAGAACTCAGTAATGCCTGCAGCTTTCAACGCTTCTTGTACAGCATGGAATTGTTCCGGCTCAGCGTAGATGATGACAGATTCGTCTTCTTCGAGGATATCGCGCACATCAATATCCGCTTCCATCATCAATTCGAGAACGTCATCTGCAGTTTTACCTTCAAAGGCAAAGATTGCCGTCGCATCGAACATATAAGCGACGGATCCGCTCACGCCCATGTTTCCACCATTTTTTCCGAATGCAGCACGAACATCAGAAGCCGTCCGGTTAACGTTGTTCGTCAACGTTTCGACGATGACCATTGAACCGCTTGGACCGAATCCTTCATAACGCAAGACGTCGTAGTTTTCTTCCGCTCCACCTTTTGCTTTTTCAATCGCCCGATCGACGATGGCACGTGGCACGTTGTATGTTTTCGCTCGTTCGAGAACGACCTTTAATGCTTGGTTTGATTCTGGATCGGGTTCACCTTGTTTAGCCGCTACATAAATCTCACGACCGAACTTTGCGTAGATCCGACTCGTATTTTTGTCTTTTGATGCTTTTTTTTCCTTGATGTTGTTCCATTTACGACCCATTTCGTATCCACTCTCTTTCCGTAATATCAGAAATCCCTGATTTCCTATGCGTTATCAGTATACCTTAAACTACCTGACAGACTGAACTAAAATGTCGGTGGAACAGTTGAATTTCTACTAAATACGTTTAAGCGATGCGGAAGAAAGGAACTTTACCGATAGAGAAATATCAATTTAAGGGAGAGTGGCAGAATTTGAATCAGGCTGGAGTAGTTCATCGCGCATTATCACCGTTCGTTTATGCCTATGATCAAGAAACCGTCCATGTCCGACTTATGACGGCTAAAGGCGATATTGAAAAAGTTGAATTGATATATGGTGATCCGTATGAATGGGAAGCGGAAAAAGAAGAAGACCGAGATTGGAATTTTGATCCGGAGAAAGAAAAATCATGGAAAGTGAAACGGACGCCGATGCAACACAATGGAAGTGATGCGACGTATGACTATTGGTTCATTGCAATCCGTCCAGAACGGAAGCGGGTACGGTATGGGTTTGAGGTTCATGGCGATAAGATAGCCGTTTTAACCGAGCGTGGCTGGTATGACGAAGCACCACTCGATCATCCAGGCTATTATTTTTCTGTGCCATATGTTCATGCGACGGATGTCTTTGATACACCGGATTGGGTGAAGGATACGGTCTGGTATCAAATTTTCCCGGAACGATTTGCGAATGGCGACACGACGAATGATCCAGCGGGAACGAAGGAGTGGGGAAGTGAAGCACCGGCTTTTCAGAATTTCTTCGGTGGAGATTTTCAAGGGGTCATTGATCACGTCGATCATTTACAACGTCTCGGCGTCACGGGTGTCTACTTCTGCCCAGTCTTTGAGGCACCATCCAATCATAAATACGATACGCTTGATTACTTGAAGCTTGATCCTGCGTTCGGTGACGAGAAAACGTTCCGCAAGATGATCGATGTGCTACATGAGAACGGTATCCGCGTATTACTCGATGCCGTCTTTAATCATATTAGTGAAGAGCACCCAGCATTTCAAGATGTCTTAGAAAAGGGACAAGACTCAAAATACGCCAACTGGTTTACGATTGATTCCTTCCCGGTCGATCCATCGATTCCAAACTATGAAGTGTTTGCATTTGAACGAAACATGCCGAAGTTGAATACTGCCCATCCGGACGTCAAAGACTATTTGCTTCACGTCGGACGTTACTGGGTCGAGGAATTCGGAATTGACGGCTGGCGTCTGGATGTCGCTAGTGAAGTCGATCATGCGTTTTGGCGTGAGTTTAGAAAGGAAGTCCGGGCTGCGAACGGAACATGTTATATCGTCGGCGAATGCTGGACGGATTCGCAACCATGGCTCCTCGGCGATCAATTTGATGCCGTCATGAATTACGGTTTGACAGAGAGCTTTTTGACTTGTTTTGCGACGGGCGAGACGAGCGTTCGTGATTTCTCACATGCAGTCATCCGGAATTTAAACTGGCATTTTCAAAATGTCAACGAAGTCATGTTCAATTTGATTGACTCGCATGATACGCCGCGTGCTCTAACGCGTGCGAAAGGGAATATCGATCGAATGAAGTTACTCTTCACTACACTGTTGACGTTTCCGGGTTCACCCGTCATCTATTATGGCGATGAGATTGGAATGACTGGGGGGCAAGACCCAGCAAACCGTGCGTGTATGGAATGGGATGAGACGAAGCAGAACCGTGAGTTGTTCGATCACGTTGCACAGTTGGTTGCTCTTCGAAAACAGCATCCGGTTTTAGCAAATGCCGGAACGTATCATTTCCAAAGGATTGATGATACAAAACAGACATTTGTCGTCGAGCGACGTCAGGGCGAACAGGTTTACTTGCTCGTGGTCAATGTAAGTGAAGAGGCACAATCTCTTTCGCTTGAAGGAACGTATGAAAGTCTTTTAGACACAACGACGTTGTCGGGAACTATTCAAGTAGAAGCTGTGTCAGCTCTTCTTTTGCGACACGTATAAGAAAAAGCAAGTCGTGGATATCGAATCCGCGACTTGCTTTTTTAGTGCGTGTGCATTATGAATCAAACGGATGGATCAGTAAACCGCTCCGAAGCTTCGGTTCGAACCAAGTCGACTTCGGCGGCATCACTTCTCCCGCATCAGCCACAGCCATTAAATCTTCGATCGAAGTCGGATGCAAGTGAAAAGCGACAGCGGCATGTCCAGAGTCCACGATTTGCTCAAGGCCGGCATACCCCTTATGACCACCGACGAACTGGATCCGTGCGTCCGTCCGTGGATCCTCGATACCGAGTAACGGTGTCAACAACTCTTCTTGTAAAATCGAGACGTCGAGATTCGCTTTCGTCCCTGTTCGTTCAGAATCGTACGAAAGGGTATACCATTGCCGGTTGAGATACATCTCGATTTGGTGAGGCTTCGTTTGTTCGGCACGTCCTTTTGTGATCGTAAAGTGATGGGCTAATCGCTCAAGGAAATCAACGACGGATTGACCGTACAAATCTTCAACGACCCGATGGTAACCGAGAATCCGTAATTGATCCTGCGGGAAGGAGACGCCAAGAAAACGTTGTGCTTCCTCCTGGTCCGTCCGACTGGCAGCGATGGCTGCTGCTGCAGCACGATGATGACCATCAGCGATATAGAGAGCATCGTGACGGGCGAACTGGCTCCCGATCGTCAATAGATGATTGCGATCGGTGATTTTATAAATTCGATGCGTCACTCCATCGACGGTGAAATCATATAGGGGATCGCCAGCAGTAATCGTCGTGACGATTGCTTCGAGTTGTGCATCGGTTTGATGCGCAAGTAAAATCGGACCCGTATGTGCTTGTAACTGTTCGACGTGTCGGACACGGTCGCGCTCTTTATCAGGACGTGTGAACTCATGTTTACGAATTTGATTCGTCTCATAATCACTGACGGCAACACATCCGACGAAACCGGATTGCGTATGTGTTCCATCTGACAATTGATAAATGTAATACGTCTCGTCTGCATCGAGCTGTAAGATGCCGTTTGTTTGACTCTCTTCGAAGGCAAGCGCTGCTTGCTGATAAACGCGTGGGTCATCTTCAGCGATTAATGACGGAAGAGTAGCTTCTGCTTTATCAATCCGTAAAAAAGACAGCGGATGACGTCGGATCTCGGAACGTGCTTCTTCGCGCGAATAAACATCATACGGTAAGGCGGCAAATTCTGCCGCATATTTTGAGTCCGGTCGTAACGCCGCAAAAGGTTCGAAAGTTGGCATGGGGTTCACTCCTTTAGAGTAGGCGTGTTTTCAAGACGCCAGGAATCTGATTCAGTCGGTCGAGCGAAATCATCTCGTCCGCATGGTTATCGATATCGATGATCGTATAGGCAATCGCATCTTTACTACCATTGATCATATTCGCGATATTGATCGACTCTTGCGCTAACACGGAGGCGATTTGACCGACCATGTTCGGAATGTTGTGGTGAGCAATCGTAATTCGTCGTTTTCCAGTGAACGGTAACTCGACGGCTGGGAAATTGACCGCATTGCGGATGTTTCCTGTCTCAAGGAACAGACGCAGTTGATCGACCGCCATGATGGCACAGTTTTCCTCCGCTTCACTTGTTGATGCCCCGATATGTGGTAAAGCAATGACCCGGGGGAGGGACAAGATGAAGGCGTTCGGGAAATCCGTCACATAATTCGCCAGGCGACCGGACCTGAGCACTTCGGCTAGCGCTTGTTCATCGACGAGTTCACCACGCGAGAAGTTGAGTAGGGTCGCGCCGTGTTTCATTTTTGAAAAGAGTGACGCATCGAGTAAACCCGTCGTCGCATCAACGAGCGGGAGATGCAACGTGATGTAGTCGCTTGTCGCGAGGAGATCCTCGAGCTGTGTTGCCCGCTGAATCTGATTCGAGACGCGCCAAGCGGACTCAACGGACATATGTGGATCATAGCCTGTGACGGTCATGCCGAGCTCGTGAAGGGTGTTGGCTAAGTTTGCTCCGATCGCCCCAAGTCCGACGATCCCGATTCGTTTCCCGAGTAACTCCGTTCCGACGAATTGTTTTTTGTTCGCTTCGATCCGCTCTGGAATATCCGGTCCGCGTAAGTTATTCGTCCAAAGCAGACTCGGTACGAGTTTTCGCGCCGTCAGGAACAAACTACCGATGACAAGTTCCTTGACGGCATTCGCATTGGCACCTGGTGTCGAAAAGACGGGAATCCCGCGGTTCGCGAGTTGATCGAGTGGAATCGTATTGACACCGACGCCAGCTCGGGCGACGGCTTTGAGACTATCTGGAAAGCGCATGTCATGCAAATCCTTGCTGCGGACGAGAAAGGCGTCTGGTTGCTCCGTTTCCCGCTGGACGTGATAGTCGTCTGTAAATCGTTTTAATCCTTTGTCAGATAGATCATTCCATAGTTGGACTTGATACATTTAACGTTCCCCCTGTTCAAAACGGTGCATGATATGAAGCAGTGCCGTAACCCCTTCGGTCGGCATCGCATTGTAAAGACTCGCGCGCATTCCACCAATCGAGCGGTGACCGGCAAGATTGATCAAATCGTGACGCGCAGCGAAGTTCAAGAAAGCAGCGTCTTCCGATTCGCTTCCAGTCGAGAATGGAATGTTCATCCGGCTTCGATCCTTGACGGCTACATGGTTATGAAATAGATCGGATTGATCAATTGCTTCATATAACATGCGCGCTTGTGAGACGTTTCGTGCCGCGATCGTCTCGAGTCCCGTCTCTTCAATCCAATCGAGCACTAATTTCGTCATATAAAGACTAAACGTCGGTGGCGTGTTATAAAGAGATCGCTGTTTGGCATGGATGTCATACCGTAAGTAGGCACCGATCGTGTCAGGAACACGATCAAGCAACTCGTTCTTCACGATGACGACCGTTAAACCAGCGACACCAAGGTTTTTTTGAGCACCAGCATACAACACATCGAATGACTCGATTGGCAATGGTTCAGACAAAATCGATGACGAGACATCAGCGACGAGTGGCACATCGACATGAGGCGGTGTCTGATAAGTCGTCCCTTCGAGGGTATTGTTCCAAGTGATGTGCAAATAGTCGGCTGTTGACGTGAACGGACCTTCTGGAATGAAGCGATACCCGTGATCAGCGGAAGAGGCGAGCACGTTGACCGTGGCGTACAGTTTGGCATCTGCAATCGCCTTCGTCGACCAGCCGCCGGTATCGATGAAATCAATCCGTCCGGTCTTCGTCGCCAGATTTTGCGGTAACATCGCGAACTGAAGTGTAGCTCCTCCTTGAAGAAACAATACGGAGTACGAATCGGGAATCGACATCAGTCTCCGTAAGGATTGTTCAGCTGCCTCTCGAATCGATTCAAAGATTGGCGAACGATGACTCATTTCAAAAACGGATTGTCCTGAATTTTCATAATCGAGTAGCTCGGATTGAGCCTTCAATAGGACCGGGGCAGGAAGGACTGCTGGACCGGCAGAAAAGTTATAAACCGTCATGAGGAACACTCCTTCTTGAATTTTCAGAAAATATGTACCACTCAAGTGTAACGGAATGAAAAATGAGAAGCAATTCCAACTGACGATGAATGGAAAATGAAAACAAAAACATCCCTTGAATCCGTTACGACGGATCAAGAGATGTCAATTGACCAAAGTGCCATTTCCAACCATCTGACGTAGCACGATAGATGGATACGATCCGGAAACGACCAACGTATTGAGTTGTCCCGTATTCAAATCGGTCTTCTGTCAAACTATACTGGATTGCCGTATCTTCGAAATGATCAATGTATGAAAAATCATCGGTCCGGGATAACCAGCGGATGTTTGCAGGATCCACGTAATGATCGAGGTAGGTCTCGGCATCAAATGACCGCCCTAATGCATCGATGAACGTAAATTCGGGAGATAATAGATGCGAGACTTGTGATAAATCTCCTTTTAGCATAGCATCTTGAAGGTGTTGCATCGTTTGTTCGAGTGTCATGTTACATCTCCTTTCTTCCTGAATCGCTAGTGTAGCATATATAAACAAAAAAAGACCCTGCGTGAGCAGGGTCTAAAAGAAATTAAAGTTTTACAACGTTAGTTGCTTGTGGTCCACGTTGACCTTCTTCAACTTCGAAAGAAACCTCTTGACCTTCGTCAAGTGATTTGAAACCTTCAGATTGGATTGCTGAGAAGTGTACGAATACGTCGTCTCCGCTTTCGCGCTCGATGAAGCCGAATCCTTTTTCTGCGTTAAACCATTTTACTTTACCTTGTTCCATGTGTATTGCCTCCTGCGTGTGACTGGCACACTGATTATTACTACCGTGATCAATTTCATCGAATATAAAGTGAAACACTTCGTATCTCCACCGAACAACAATAATTACTTAATAATATAGCATGCCTGAATCGAAAAAGAAAGGACAAAACAAAAAAAGAACAAACGAAACTGTTCTTCTCTGAATAAAGCATGCAATTAAAGGGTTCATTCTACTTGTGTCGAAAGAGTATAACTGATTCTTTCAACAAATCGGAATATGTTCTTTTTTACTACTGAGTTGTCGTAATGTATGCAAAATGAATCCTTGGAAGTTCGGATAACGTGTCGGTTGTTCCCAAACGGTACGAAACAATTGCGTCATCGCGGCATGAATGAGTGCATCCTCGACTTGTGTGCGACGGAATAGAAGAAAGAGTGTTTTTTCGTAACGATCGTATAATCGTTCTAACGCGACGGAATCGCGTTGTTTGATTTGATTGAGCAAATCAATGTCTGAATACATAGGTCACTCCTTCTTCGACAGTTTTCTCTATAGTATGCTGTCACTGTAATGTAATAAAACTATTATGTAGATTCCCGCTATATAAATTATGAAACACCTAAACTTCTTGAACTAAAGATAATAATGGAAATGGAGGGACGTTATATGTTTCCTGTATACATTCGCCCGTACATCTTGGAGGATGCAGCGGCGATCCTTGATGTGAATTTGCGAAACCGTGATCACTTTGAATACTGGATGCCTATCAAGCCGTCACCTGAACAATACACGATAGAAGGGCAACGAGAACGGATTCATCGTCATCAAGAGTTAATGCGTCAAGATGCGTATTATGCGTATGGTGTTTTTTTATCCGAGACGGACCAGTTGATTGGGGATGTTTCGGCGATGTTCATTCAACGTGGACCAGCGGAGACGTGCATGATTGGCTACCAGTTGGATGCCGCCTTTTCAGGACGAGGATATATGGCACAAGCGGTCGGATTGTTCGTGGATCATTTATTTGATGTCCACCAGTTCCACCGGATCCGAGCTGAAGTCATGCCAGAGAATATCGGCTCGATCCGTGTCCTTGAAAAAGTCGGATTTCGTAAAGAAGGAATCGCGAAACAAAATCTCTTCATCAACGATGCCTGGGAAGACTTTGTTTTGTTTGCCCTATTAAAAGAAGACCGAAAGGAGTCACGTCATGCCAATCTCTAATTATTATGCCAATCTGCGCCAACTTGTCGGAACGCAGCGTCTTTTTATACCATGCGTCGCAGCGATCATTCGAAACGAAGCAGGTCACATCCTCTTTCAGGATCCAGGAGGTCCGTTTTGGAGTTTGCCTGCTGGAGCAATCGAACTGGGGGAATCACCGGCACAGGCAGTCATTCGCGAAGTCTATGAAGAGACAGGTCTATTCGTCCGACCGGTCCGTCTGATTGCGACCTTCGGTGGAGAGTCGTTCCGTTTGACGTACCCAGATGGAAACGAAGTTGAATATGTAGCGACGGTATTCGAGTGTAAGGTAGTCGGCGGAACGCTCGAAGCCATCGATGGCGAATCAAAGCAACTGGCGTATTTTCCGAAACAGGATCGTCCTCCTTTAGCACTGACTTATCCTGATCACGTGTTTGAAGCATCCGAAGCAACGAGCTATTTTGACTGGGAAGAGCACTGGTTGACAGATTTACAACAACGAAAACGGTAAAAACCGAACATTAAATTGCTGATAACGGAATAAAGTTCATGAAAAACCTTAAAAACGCGAAAATTTCTTTGACACTATGATGACAGTTCGTTATAGTAGTCAAGGGGGCGAATGATTATCGCCAATATACTAAAAAATATTCGTAATTAGAGGTGTTATTCATGGATGTAGTATTCGATTATGAAGATATTCAATTAATTCCAGCAAAATCAATCGTTGGTAGTCGTTCGGAATGTGATACGTCAGTCGAGTTCGGTGGTAGACGTTTCAAGCTTCCAGTCGTACCGGCAAACATGCAAACGATCATTGATGAATCGATTGCTTTGTTCTTAGCGGAAGGCGATTATTTTTATATCATGCATCGATTCGAACCGGCTCGTCGTTTGGCATTCGTTCGTATGATGCAAGAACGCCAACTGTTCGCTTCAATTAGCGTCGGTGTCAAGGAAGAGGAATATCAGCTGATTGAACAGCTCGCAGCAGAAGGGCTGACTCCTGAATACATCACGATTGATATCGCACACGGTCATTCGGAAGCCGTCATTCAGATGATTCGTCACATCAAGTCGCTTCTACCAGCAAGTTTCGTCATCGCGGGTAACGTCGGTACGCCAGAAGCGGTGCGCGAACTTGAGAATGCGGGAGCCGACGCAACAAAAGTCGGGATCGGACCAGGTAAAGTGTGTATTACGAAGATTAAGACAGGATTCGGTACAGGTGGTTGGCAACTCGCGGCACTTCGTTGGTGTGCAAAAGCAGCAAGTAAACCGATCATCGCGGATGGCGGGATTCGGACGCATGGCGATATCGCGAAGTCAGTCCGGTTCGGTGCGTCGATGGTCATGATCGGTTCACTCTTCGCAGGGCACGAGGAATCGCCTGGTGAGACGCATGAAGTAGATGGGGTGCTCGTCAAGGAATACTTCGGTTCTGCTTCTGAGTTCCAAAAAGGGGAACGCAAAAACGTTGAAGGAAAGAAGATGTTCGTCGAGCATAAAGGAAGTCTAGCGGATACGTTGATCGAGATGGAGCAAGATTTACAATCGGCAATTTCGTATGCTGGTGGAAATAAATTGCAGGCGATTCGGACGGTCGACTACGTCGTCGTCAAGAACTCGATCTTCAACGGTGATAAAGTATATTAAAGTGATCAGTTCGCTCTTAACGGAGCGGACTTTTTTTGTTTCTTTAGCATAACTCTTCCATTGGAGGGGTATACATCAAATGGACCAAAAGATTCGGAATATTTTGGATAGGGAGTGATTGACATGCTATTTGAAACGACATCGTACTTAATCGAAAAATTTGCCACTGTTCGTAACCAAACAATTGCCTTGATTGAACCACTCGAAGCAGAAGACTTCATCATTCAAGCGAGTTCGGACGTGAGTCCGCCGAAATGGCATGTCGCCCATACGACCTGGTTTTTTGAAAGGATGATACTACAGGAATATAGTGAAGGCTATCAAGTCTTCCATCCGAAGTACAATTATCTATTCAATTCTTACTATAATTCAATCGGTCCTTACCAGCCTCGTCAACAACGAGGGATGTTGTCACGTCCGACCGTCGAAGACATCATTGCTTACCGAGCATATGTCGATGGACAAATGGTCGAGTTCTTGAAAGAAGAACGGACTCCAGAAGACCAACGGAAAATCGAAGCGTTAGTCGAGATGGGACTGCAACACGAGCAACAACACCAGGAATTGATCTTGATGGACGTGAAGTATAACTTTTTCACGAATCCACTGTTACCTGCTTATCAGTCAAAGTCGTTGACAACAGATGTGCCTGAAAATGCAGTCAAGGAAACATCGTTTATCCAATTCGAGGAAGGACTCGTCGAGATCGGTCATACAGGAGACGGTTTTGCGTTTGACAACGAGAGTCCACGTCATAAAACGTGGTTACATCCGTTTGAATTAGCGACGCGTCCTGTCACGAACGGGGAGTATTTGGCGTTCATTGAAGCAGGGGGCTATCAAAAATCAGAGTACTGGCTATCGGATGGGTACGCAACGGTTCAAAAAGAAGGCTGGAAAGCCCCGTTATATTGGATGAAAGATGACGCGGGAGAATGGACGATCTTTACGATGAACGGTGTCGAACCACTTCGTCTCGATGAACCGGTCTGTCATGTCAGTTTTTATGAGGCGGACGCTTATAGTCGCTTTATAGGGAAACGCTTGCCGACAGAAGCGGAATGGGAATGGGCTTCTCGCCAAGTCGATTCTGTCACGAAGCGTAATATGATGGGAAGCGGAACCTTCCATCCGGTAGCCGTCGAAGAGTCAGAGACAACGCTTGCGAGCATGTTCGGAAACGTCTGGGAGTGGACGTCGAGCGCTTATAGTTCATATCCAGGCAGTAAACCGCTCGAAGGAGCGCTCGGGGAATACAATGCGAAGTTCATGTGTAATCAAATGGTACTGCGTGGAGGAGCGTGCGTGACGCCTGACGATCACATTCGCGAGACATACCGCAACTTCTTCCCGCCTGATAAACGTTGGTTATTTGGCGGCTTCCGATTGGCAGGTGACATGTGATGCGAGAGACAGTCATTGGGTACGATTTATATACGCCGCAACAAAACATGCGTTTAGAAGTCATTGAAGGTCTGATGCGAGAACAAAAGGTCTTACCGGCAAAATATTTTTATGATCATATCGGATCCCAGTTGTTCGAACAGATTACGCAACAACCGGAATATTATCCGACACGGACAGAACTCGCCATCTTGGAGCAGCATCGAGCGGAGATTGCACGAAGTATCGGCGATGTGCATACACTGATTGAATATGGAAGTGGCAGCAGTCGTAAAATCCAGATGTTACTGGAGACATTTACACATCTCGATACGTATATGCCCATTGATATCTCAAAAGACTTCCTAATGGAATCTGCACGCCAATTGTCGGAACGGTATCCTGCGCTGCATATTAAAGCGGTCTGTGGGGATTACTCACAATCGATTTCTTTACCGGTCGAGGAGTCTCAAAAACGAGTCATCTTTTTCCCGGGATCGACGATTGGTAACTTTGAACCGGAGGAAGCGATGCGCTTCTTACGTCATTCCTCACGAATTCTTGAAACGGGCGATGGATTCTTGATCGGTGTTGATCTGAAAAAGTCTGTTGATGTGCTTGAACGGGCTTATAATGATGCAGCCGGTGTCACAGAAGCATTCAATTTGAACATGTTGACGCATTTGAATCAGATGCTCGAGGGAACGTTTGATGTGACACGATTCGAACATCATGCTTTTTATAATGAAGAAAAAGGACGAATCGAAATGCATCTTCGGAGTCAACTCGATCAACTCGTGCAAGTTGGAGATGTGACGGTTCCATTCAAACAAGGGGAAACGATTCATACGGAAAACTCCTATAAGTATAGTAAAGAAGAGTTTGAGACACTTGCCCGTCAAAGTGGTTTTCATTCAGTCAATTGTTGGATCGATGACGATGAACGATTCAGCGTGCATTATTTAGAAAAAATGTAACGGCACATCAAAAAACACTCCCACTTGAAAGCTTTGATATGCTCCCCAAAAAGT